>NZ_JBEZLW010000001.1:398433-426321 GCF_040652395.1 Streptomyces sp. NPDC048269 | reverse complement strand
GGACGCTTCCTTTGTACTCACCCTCTCGGGCTTTCCTCCGGGCTTTCGTTCTGTGTTCTTGCGTTTCCGACTCTATCAGACTCTTTCGGGCCCGACCCCCAGTCAGCGGGGTTTGCCTTCCGGGCCGTTGGGCCCTTCCGACTCCTGAACTCTAGTGGATTTCCCCGGCGATTCATAATCGGCCTTCGGAAATGAATTCGGGCATGCCGAATTCGTTCCCAGTGGGAGATCGTGCTGAGTTGGGTGCCGCAACGAGGCGGCGGGATTCGTTGTCGCCGAAACCTTCCGGCTCTGGGACAACTCGAAGAACCTTACGGACTCTCGGGGGCCGTGTCAACTCCAGCGGTCAGCTGGGGGACTGGAGGTCCTCCACACGGTCCAGCAGCCGGGTGAGCATGTCGCCCAGTACCCCGCGCTCCGCCGTGGAGAGGTCCTGGAGGAGGTCTTCCTCGAAGACAGTCGCCGCGCGCATCGCGTCCAGCCACTTGCTGCGGCCCTCGTCGGTGAGCTCCACGATCACGCGGACCCGGTTGGACTCGTCCCGCTCGCGGGTGACCAGTCCTTCCGCCGTCATGCGGTCGATCCGGTGGGTCATCGCCGCCGGCGTGAGGCCCAGCTGCTTCGCGAGTTCGCTCGGGCCCATCCGGTACGGGGCTCCGGAGATGACGAGGGCCTTGAGGACCTCCCACTCCGCGTTGCTGATGCCCAGGGCCGCGGTCTGGCGTCCGTACGCGACGTTCATGCGTCGGTTCAGGCGGCTCAGCGCTGACACGACCTTCTCGACCTGGGGGTCGAGGTCCTGGAACTCGCGCTGGTAGACGGCGATCTGCTCATCGAGGCTCGGTTCGTGGACGGGCGTAGTGCCGTCGGGGGTGTCACCCATGGGTCGAAGTATCGCACGAACCCGTTGGCGTCTAACTCCTTCGATGTGTAGAGTTAACCATCGAAGTTTAGGTATGAAGTCCTGAAGTCTTCAGTCTTCGGCTCTCAAAGGCAGGTGAGAAGTGACCAAGGTGATGGGCGCTGCGATGCGGCGGATCCAGGCCGGGAACGCGCTGACCGCGTTCGGCATCGGTTTCACGGTTCCGTTCCTCTACATCTATGTGGCGCAGGTGCGAGGTCTGGGCTCCATGGCCGCCACGAGCGCGTTCGTGGCCTTCGCCCTGGGCGCTCTTGTCGCGTTGCCCCTCACCGGCCGGGTCATCGACCGACGTGGTCCCGTCCCCGTGGTCATCGGTGCGGCCGTCGCCGCCTCGGCGGGTGCGCTCTCTCTCGGGCTCTCCACCGGGATCGTGCCGATCCTGCTGTCGGCCCTGACGCTGGGTGCCGGGCAAGCCGTGATGCAGCCGGCCCTCGCCACGATGATCGTGTGGTGCTCCACACCGTCCACCCGGACGCGTGCCTTCGCCCTCCAGTTCTTCATGCAGAACCTGGGCCTGGGCATCGGCGGTCTCATCGGCGGCCAGATCGTCGACGAGAGCCGGCCCGGCAGCTTCACCCTTCTCTTCAGCATCGAGGCCGTGATGTTCCTGGTGCTGGCGGGGATCATCGTGACCGTCCGCCTGCCGCGGGTGCCGAGCATCAAGGACGCCGTGCCGAAGGACCCGGCCCAGGCGGGCGGCGGCGCGTGGAAGCGGCTGCTGCGGCACAAGCCCATGGTGCAGCTGTGCGTCCTGGGCTTCGTGCTCTTCTTCGCCTGCTACGGACAGTTCGAGTCGGGTCTGGCCGCCTTCGGTACCGAGGCCGCCAGGATCTCTCCCTCGACGCTGGGCTTCGCGCTGGCCGCCAACACCGGTGCGATCGTCGTCGCGCAGTTCGTCGTGCTGAGGCTCGTCGAGAAGCGCCGCCGGTCCCGGGTCATTGCGCTGGTCGGTCTGATCTGGACGGTGGCGTGGGTCATCGCAGGGTTCTCGGGCCTGGGGCACGGCAGCGCCGTGATGGCCGCCGCCGCGTTCGTCACCACGTACGGGCTCTTCGGCATCGGCGAGGCCATGCTGTCGCCGACGCTGCCGCCGCTGGTGGCCGACCTGGCTCCGGAAGGCTCCGTGGGTCAGTACAACTCGGCGTTCGCCCTGGTCAAGCAGATGGCGCTGGCGCTGGGGCCGCTGGGTGTGCCGCTGGGGGCGGGGCTTCCGATGCTCTACATCGGGACCTTCGTGCTCGTGTCGCTCGGGATCGCCTGGCTGGCGCTGCGGCTCGGGAAGCAGCTGAGCGCGGTGCAGGACAACCCGTCGCTGCTGAGCAGGGTCGTGGCGCAGGGTGGTCCGGCCGGTCCCGTCGGCCCGGCCGTCGTGGCCAAGGACGCTGAGCCGGTGTCCGCGTAAGCGCCCGTGGAAGCAGGCGGAAGGCCCCGGTCCGGTGGACCGGGGCCTTCGGCGTGTCCGGCTACTTGTCCGGGTGCTTGTCCGGCAGGGCGAACTCGCACCAGACGGCCTTGCCGCCGCCCGGGGTGCGGCGGGAGCCCCAGGAGGAGGCGATGGTGGCGACGATCGAGATGCCGCGGCCGGTCTCGTCGGCCGGTTCGGCGCGGCGGCGGCGCGGGAGGTGGTCGTCCCCGTCGGTGACCTCGATGATCAGGCGGCGGTCGGTGCGGCGCAGCCGCAGGCGCATCGGCGGGGTGCCGTGCTGGAGGGAGTTCGCGACGAGCTCGCTCGCGGCCAGTACGCCGAGATCGCACAGCTCGACCGGGAAGCGCCAGGAGGCGAGGACGCCCTGGGCGAAGGCGCGGGCGCGCGGGGCGGCCTCGATGCCGCCGAGGAGTTCGAGGGCGGCGTTGTGGAAGAGCTCGGCGTCCGCACCGGTGCGAGCGGGCTGCTGGAGGACCATCACGGCGACGTCGTCGTCGTGATCGGCGTCCACGCCGAGGGCGCGCATCAGGCGGTCGCAGATGACGGCCGGGGTGCCCTGGGCGCCGGAGAGGGCGCGTTCCAGGGCGGCGACGCCTTCGTCGATGTCTTCGCCGCGGCGTTCGACCAGGCCGTCGGTGTAGAGGACGGCGGTGGAGCCGGGGACCAGGGCGATGGTGCCCGAGGTGTGGAGCCAGCCGCCGGTGCCCAGCGGCGGGCCGGTGGGGTCGGCGGCTCTGCGTACGGTGCCGTCCTCGTCGCGGACGAGGATCGGGAGGTGGCCGGCGGAGGCGTACACGAGCAGGCCCTCGTTGGGGTCGTGGACGGCGTAGACGCAGGTGGCGATCTGGCTGGCGTCGATCTCGGCGGCGAGGCCGTCGAGGAGCTGGAGCACCTCGTGCGGGGGCAGGTCGAGGCGGGCGTACGCGCGGACGGCCGTGCGGAGCTGGCCCATGACGGCGGCGGCGCGGACCCCGCGGCCCATGACGTCGCCGATGACGAGGGCGGTGCGGCCGGCGCCGAGGGTGATGACGTCGTACCAGTCGCCGCCGACGGCCGCCTCGGTGCCGCCGGGCTGGTAGGTGGCGGCGATGCGCAGGTCGTCGGGCTGTTCGAGTTCCTGCGGGAGGAGGGAGCGCTGGAGGGTGACGGCGGCCTCGCGCTGGCGGCGTTCGCTGGCGCGCAGGCGTTCGACGGCCTCGGCGTGGTCGGTGACGTCGGCGAGGTGGATCAGGATCCCGGTGTGGTCGGGGTCCGGGGCGGGGTCGCCATCGGACTTGGGGAAGTCCACCGGGGTGCAGGTGACGGTGTACGAATTGGTGCCGCCGGGCGCCGTGCGGTTCTTGGCGGTACGGGGCTTGCCGCTGCGCTGGACCTGGTCGAGGAGGGGGAGCAGGCCGAGCTCGCCGAGCTCGGGGAGGGCCTCGTGGGCGGGGGCGCCGGGACTGCGGGTGCCGAAGCCGGCGGTGTAGGCGTCGTTGACGTAGGCGACGCGGTGCTGGGGGCCGTGGACGAGGGCGACCAGGGCCGGGAGCCGGCCGAGGACCTCGCGCACGGAGAGCTCGTCGGGGGTGGGCACCGCGACGGGGACGCCCGTACGCGGAACGGGGGCGACGGCCGGGGTGGTACCGGATCCGCTGCCGGTGCCGGAGACCGTGGGGTCGGCGGGGCGGCCGTCCGCGGCGGGCGTCGACCGCTCGGTTCCGGGGTCGGCGCGGCCGCCGCGGGCTGCCGGGACGGCGCCTTCACCCCGCTTGGCCTGGGCGGTGGCGTGTTCGGTCCGGGCGGCGGCGCGGCGCTGCGTTCCGGGAAACCGGGCGCTCCAGCGCGTGAAGTTCACTGCGTTCAAGCCTCGTGGTGTCGCAAGTGGTCGCTGTGTCGCTGGTGGTCGGTCACGGACGGGACGTTGTCACTCTGTGCAGACGTGAGCCCACCTATGGTCACACGTCCAGTGTGGCCGACCGCACTGACAACGTCAGCCCTGGCTGTCCTGCGGGGGGTTGGGGGTGGGGTTCGGCGGGGGTTCCTTGGGGCCGCCGCCTGCGGCGAGTTCGAACTCTGCCCTGGGGTGTTCGAGTGAGCCTAGGGAGACGATCTCCCGCTTGAAAAGACCGGAGAGGGTCCATTCGGCGAGGACGCGCATCTTGCGGTTGAAGGTGGGGACGCGGCTGAGGTGGTAGGCGCGGTGCATGAACCAGGCGGGGTAGCCCTTGAGCTTGCGGCCGTAGACGTGTGCGACGCCCTTGTGGAGGCCGAGGGAGGCGACGGAGCCGACGTACTTGTGGGCGTACTCGGTGAGGACTTCGTCGCGCAGGGCGGCGATGAGGTTGTCGGCGAGCACCTTGGCCTGGCGGAGCGCGTGCTGGGCGTTGGGGGCGCATTCGCGGCCCGGTTCCGCGGCGGTGATGTCGGGGACGGCCGCGGCGTCGCCGGCGGCCCAGGCGTGTTCGACGCCCTCGACGGTGAGGAAGGAGGTGCAGGCCAGGCGGCCGCGCTCGTTCTTCGGCAGGTCGCAGGCGGCCAGGAGGGGGTGCGGTTTGACTCCTGCGGTCCACACGACGGTGCGGGTGGGGAAGCGGGCGCCGTCGCTGAGGACGGCGACGCGGTTCTCACAGGATTCGAGCCGGGTCTCCAGGCGGAGGTCGATGTTGCGGCGGCGCAGTTCACGGATCGTGTAGACGCCCATCTCGGGGCCGACCTCGGGGAGGATCCGGTCGCTCGCCTCGACCAGGACCCACTTCATGTCCTCGGCCTTGATGTTGTGGTAGTACCGCGCGGCGTAGCGGGCCATGTCCTCCAGTTCGCCGAGGGCTTCGACGCCCGCGTAGCCGCCGCCGACGAAGACGAAGGTGAGGGCCGCGTCGCGGATGGCGGGGTCGCGGGTGGAGGAGGCGATGTCCATTTGTTCGATGACGTGGTTGCGCAGGCCGATGGCCTCCTCGACCGTCTTGAACCCGATGCCGTAGTCGGCGAGTCCCGGGACGGGAAGGGTGCGGGAGATGGAGCCGGGGGCGAGGACGAGTTCGTCGTACTCGATCTCGATGGCGCCGGCGCCCTCCTCCTCGGTGGCGAGGGTGGTGACGGTCGCCGTGCGTTTGGCGTGGTCGATGCGCTGGGCCTCGCCGATGACGATGCGGCATTTGTCGAGGACCCGGCGGAGCGGGACCACGACGTGGCGGGGGGAGATCGAGCCCGCGGCTGCTTCGGGGAGGAAGGGCTGGTAGGTCATGTAGGGCTCGGGGGTGACCACCGTGACCTCGGCTTCGTCGGCTCTCAGCTTTCTCTGGAGCCTGAGCGCTGTGTACATGCCGACGTAGCCGCCGCCGACGACCAGGATGCGGTTGCGGGGCGGGGTACCGGGGTCCGTGCCCCGGGAGTTAGCAGCCTTCACCATCCCATGACGCAACGTGGCCGGGAGTTTGTCCACAGCCCCGACAGATTGTGTGACCGGAGGTGGCGCTGGGACGGCGTCGGGGCGGGCCTCGGAAGGGGGTGGAGATGCGCAGGTCAGAGCATGCGGAAGGAGGGATTCCGAGGGGTCGGAACGGAAAAGTGGGGGTGAATGCTCCGATCGGGCGGTGCTCCGTCCGGGGCTGCCCCTTCTGAATTGACTCTGGCTCAACTATGTTCGTATCTCGTCGAGGAGTAGGACTGGGCCCCATGACCGTGGCCCCCTCGACGTGAAGGCGGGGAGTGTCTCCGGGGGGAGACAAATGATTACCGGGGGAAACATATGAACATTTCCGATTTCCATGGTTCTGCGACCGCGCTCTCGGTCGAGAGCAACGGTCGAGGTATCGCGGCCGCCACGCACGGAGTGGGCCGGTCCACGCCGCTGCGCGTCGACGCCCAGCGCAATCTGGAGCACGTCCTGCGCGCGGCCCGCGAGGTCTTCGGCGAGCTGGGCTACGGGGCGCCGATGGAGGACGTGGCGCGACGCGCGCGCGTCGGCGTCGGCACGGTGTACCGGCGCTTCCCGAGCAAGGATGTCCTGGTCCGCCGGATAGCCGAGGAAGAGACCGCCCGGCTGACCGAGCAGGCCAGGACCGCGCTGGGCCAGGAGGAGGAGCCGTGGGAGGCGCTGTCGTGCTTCCTGCGCACCTCCGTGGCTTCGGGTGCCGGGCGGCTGCTGCCGCCGCAGGTGCTGCGGGTGGGCGCGGCGAGCGAGGACGGCGCCGAGGAGTCCGAGACGGCGCGGGTTCCGCACCAGCGCCAGGCCGTCGCGACCGGTGGGGCTCCCGATCTGCGCGTCGTGGGCATCCGGCCCGCGATCGAGGACGAGCCCTCGGACGACTCGGGTGCGGGTGCGCTGCTGGAGGTCGTCGGCCGGCTGGTGGACCGGGCCCGGGAGGCCGGTGAGCTGCGGACCGACGTCACGGTGGCCGATGTGCTGCTCGTGATAGCGACGGCGGCGCCCGCGCTGCCCGACCCGGCCCAGCAGGCGGCGGCTTCGACGCGGCTGCTCGACATCCTGCTCGAAGGACTGCGGTCCCGCACGGTGTGATTTCCGGTTGACAGTACGGGATTTCACCGGACGGTCCCCGGATGAGTGGATGGTGCGCAAACGGATTCGGTGCGTGGCCGCCGTGTGACACGCTTGATCGGTGTACCGGTTGAGTGTGTCGTGCGGGGGCTTCCTCGATGAGCGTTGACGGGCGGGAAGAGCCACTCGGTGGCGCCGCTGGCGAGGCCGGAGCGGGCAGCCTGCCCGCCCGGCACGTACCCGCCCAGCGTGAACCGGGGGGCCGGCACGCCGCTTCGTCGGGCACCGGGGGTGAGCTGCCGCCGTCCGACAGGGACTTGATCGCCCGGATGCGGGCCGGCGACGACGGTGCCTATGAGGAGCTGTTCCGCCGGCATGCCGCTGCCGTACGTCGCTACGCGCGGACCTGCTGCCGGGACGGGCACACCGCCGACGACCTGACCGCCGAGGTGTTCGCGCGGACCCTCCAGGCGGTACGGGGCGGGGCCGGGCCGGACCAGTCGGTGCGGGCCTATCTGCTGACCACCGTGCGCAGGGTCGCCGCCGCCTGGACGAAGACCGCCAGGCGGGAGCACCTCGTCGAGGACTTCGCCGTCTTCGCCGAGCAGGCGGCCACGGGTACGGAGGGCGGGGCAGGGATGGCCGGCCTGTCCGGGGACGAGACCCTCGAACTGGGCGCGGACGTCCGGGCGATGCACGAGGCCGAGCAGTCCCTCGCCATGCAGGCCTTCCGGAGCCTGCCCGAGCGGTGGCAGGCCGTGCTGTGGCACACCACCGTGGAGGAGGCCTCGCCGAGCGCGATCGCGCCGCTGTTCGGGCTGAGCGCCAATGCGACGGCGGTGCTGGCCAGTCGGGCCCGTGAGGGGCTCAAGCAGGCTTATCTGCAGGCCCATGTGGGTTCGGCGCTGAGTGCGGGCGGCGACTGCGCGCGGTACTCGGACCGGCTGGGCGCCCATGCGCGGGGCGGGCTGCGGATGCGGGCGGAGCGGGGGCTGCGCAAGCACCTGGAGGAGTGCGCGAAGTGCCGGCTGGCCGCCGGGGAGCTCAAGGACGTCAACGCGGGCATTCCCGCGCTGCTTCCGGTCGCCGTCATCGGGTGGTTCGCCGCCGGGTACGCGGCCAAGGCGGCCGGGGTGGTGGCCGGCGGGGCCGTCGCCGCGGGTGGAGCCGGGGCCGCTGCGGCTGCCGTCGGCGGGTCGACGGCAGGGGCCGGGGCCGCTGGTGCGGGGGCGGCCGGTGGGGCCGGGGCTGCCGGGGCCGCTGGTACGGGTGCTGCCGGTGGGGCCGGGTCGGGGGCCGGGGTCGGAGGTGCCGTCGTGTCCGAGGGGCTGGGGGTGCCGGCCAAGGCCGCCATCGCCGCCGGGATCGCGGTCGCCGCGGCCGCCGGGGTGGTGTTCGCGCTGGCCGGGGACGACACCGATCCGCAGGCCCTGGCGAAGCCCGCGCCCGGCGTGGCGGCCCCGAAGGTGCCGGACGCGCCCGCGTCGCCCGAGCCGGAGCCGGAGCCGAGCCCGCCAGGGGCGGAGCCGCCGCCCGCGCGGCGTTCCGTACCTCCGCGCAGTCCGGCGCCTTCCGCGCCTGCCAGGCTCGCTCCCGCGCGACCCTCGCCGTCGCCGTCTCCCCCGCCCGCCCCGGAGAAGCCCTCGCCGGCCCCGGCTCCGAGCCGGACCTCGGTGAAGCCGGCTCCGGCCCCTCCGCCGAAGCCGGCGCAGGGGTTCCAGCTGGCCCGGCTCGGGCACTCGGCGTACGGGGACCACAGCGGCCCGGAGATCCAGACCTGGCGCAGCAGCTGGGTGTGGCAGCGCTGGGGCCTGGAGGTGGGCGACCGGCGGTTCGGGCAGGGGATCACCGTGAACTCCCGGTCCTCCGTGGAGATCACCCTCAACCGGCAGTGCACGGCCTTCTCGGCGCGGGCCGGGGTGGACGGCCTCTCGCTGGTCGGCGACGGCTCGGTGCGGTTCTCCGTGTTCGCCGACGGGGAGCGGCTGTGGCGGTCCGCCCTTCTCGGGTACGGGGACGCTCCGGCGGCCGTGGACGTCGCCCTCGCCGGGCGCAGGACGCTGCGGCTGGTGGTGGAGACGGCCGGCCCGAGCCACCTGCCCGTGCTGGTGAGCTGGGCCGACTCGGTGATCAGCTGCCGGTGATCAGCTGCCCGTGATGCAGCCGGTGAGCGTGGCTATGAGGGCGGGCGGGGCGAGTGCGGCGCCGGCGGCCTCCTCCCGCGCGTAGCGGTCGGGGCCGAGCAGGGCGCGGGTGCGGGCCGGGATGCCGTCCACCGCGGCGCTCTCGGGGACCGAGCGGGGATGGCCCGCCCGCCAGGCGGTGGCCGCCGCGAGGGCCCGTACGGCATCGGCGGGCCGGTCGGCGTCGGCCAGCAGCCCGGCGGCCGTCTCGGCCATGCCGGCCAGGAAGCGCTCGGCGCAGCGGGCGGCGACGGCGGCGGCGAGCGCGGGCCCGATCAGGGCGAGGCCGGCGGCCGGGCCCTGTTCGCGGCCGGTGAGGACGGCGTCGATGGTGTCCAGCCCGGCGGTGAGCTGTGCGGGCACGGTGAACCGTTCGGACTCGGCGCGGGCGCGCTCGCACTCGCTCCGCGCCTTGGCGTCGTCGCCGCGCTGGAGGGCGAGCAGGGCCGAGAGGAGCCGGGCGAAGGAGCTGACGTCGTACACCCCGCCGTACAGGTCGGCCTCCTTGTCGGCCTCCGCCAGGAGCCGTGCGGCGTCGTCGAAGTCCCCCGCGCAGTAGGCGGCCTCGGCGATCCGGGCGATGGCGAAGGGCGCCTCGACGTGGGCCCCGACCTCGCGGGCGAGGCGCAGGCACTCCTCGTACTCGGTCCGGGCGTCGGCGTACCGGCCGCGCGAGAGGGCGACCTCGCCCGCGGCGCTCGCCACCTGGGCTCGGGTCCAGCGGTCGCCGACGCGGTGGGCGATCTCGTGGAGCTCGACGAGGTCGGCGTCGACGGCGGGCAAGCCGCCGGCGACGTCGATGGCGACGTGGGTGCGAAGCATGAGGATCATGCCGAGTTCCCATTCACCGGCGTGGCGGCGGCAGTTGGCCACCGACCGGTTGAGGTCGGCGTGGAATTCGAGGGCGTCGCCGGTGAGGAAGGCCGTGGCGGGCCAGAGCATTCCGGGGAAGCTGGTGGTCTCGGGGGAGCCGTGCCGGAAGGTCTCCTTGATGCGGACGGCGAGGGCGCGGTACGCGGGAGTGCGGAACTTCTCGGCGCCGTTGCTCTCCGCCAGCAGGAACATGTCGAGGACCTGGAGGCGCATGAAGCGCCAGTACGCGGGCGAACCCTCGGGCGGTTCCTCGGGGGTGAGGGCGAGGATCCGGGTGGTCCACTCGGATCCCTCGGTGCGGTAGTTGCGCAGCCACCAGAACCAGCCGAGGGCGAACACGAGGCGCTGGGCGGTCTCGGTGTCGGCTTCTTCGACTGTTGTGGTGTGGAGGGCGGCGCGGAGGTTGTCGAGCTCGGTCTCGACGCGCCGGATCCAGGGGAGCTGGGCGGCGGAGCGGATCAGGGGTTCGGCTTCCTCGGCGAAGGCGAGGTAGTGGACGGCGTGGCGGCGGGCGGTGGCACGGACGTCGTCCGGGTGGGCGGCGGCGCGCTCGGCGGCGTACTCGTGGATGGTTTCGAGCATGCGGTAGCGCATGCCGTGGGCGTCGTCCGGTTCGGCCAGGACGAGTGACTTGTCGACGAGGGAGCCGAGGACGTCGGCGGCGTCGTAGGACGGGTGGGCGCAGACGGCCTCGGCGGCGGCCAGGTCGCAGCCGCCCGCGAAGACGGAGAGGCCGCGCAGGACGGCCCGTTCGGGCTCGTCCAGGAGGTCCCAGGACCAGTCGACGACGGCCCGCAGGGTCTGCTGGCGGGGCAGGAGGGTGCGGCTGCCGCCGGTCAGGAGCCGGAAGCGGTCGTCCAGGCGGTCGGCGATCTGGCGCGGGGCGAGCAGGCGCAGCCGGGCGGCTGCCAGCTCGATGGCGAGCGGCAGGCCGTCGAGGCGGGCGCATATCTCGGCGACGGCGGACGGGTCCTGGTCGGGGGTGAAGCCGGGGCGGGCCGAGGCGCCGCGGTCGGCGAACAGGCGGTGGGCCGGGTCGGGCGGGAGGGGCTCGACGGGGCGGACTCTCTCGCCCGGAACGCCGAGGGGTTCGCGGCTGGTGGCCAGGATGCGGACGCCGGGGCAGTGCGCGAGGAGCCGGTCGGCGAGTTCGGCGGCGGCGCCGATGACGTGCTCGCAGTTGTCGAGCACGAGGAGCAGGCTGCGGTGCACGCAGTGTTCCAGGAGTTGGGTGGTGGGGTCGTCGGCTGCGGTCTTCTCGCGGGCGACCAGGGAGTTCTCTCGCAGACCGAGGGCGCTGAGGACGGCGCCGGGGACGGCCGCGGGGTGGTCGAGGCGGGCGAGTTCGACGATCCAGGCGGGCTCGGGGTCGGCGGCGGCCGCGTGCTCGGCGAGCCGGGTCTTTCCGGAACCGCCCGGGCCCGTGAGGGTGATGAGGCGGTGGCGGGCCAGGTCGGTGTGGAGGGCGGCCAGTTCGGGCTCGCGGCCGACGAAGGAGGTGAGGCGGGGGCGGAGGTTGCCGCGGGGCACGTCCGCCTCCGGCCCGGGGAGCGCGTCCGCCTCCGGCGCGGGGAGCGCGTCCGCCTCCGGCGCGGGGGGTGCGGGCGGTTCGGACTGCTGCTGGGGGTGGGCGGGGGAGTGCAGCTGCGGCTGCGGCTGCGACTGCGGCTGCGGCTGCGGCTGGAGGAGTTCGGTGTGCAGGGCTCGGAGTTCGGGGCCGGGGTCGGTGCCGAGGCCGTCGGCGAGGGCGCGGCGGGTGCGTTCGTACGCGGCGAGGGCGTCGGCGGGTCGGCCCGCGGCGCGGAGCGCGCGCAGCTGCTGGACGCGCATCGGTTCGTCGTACGGGTTCTCGTGGATCAGCGCCTCGATCTCCGGCAGGAGTTCGGCCGGAGCGGTGGCGCCGCCGCGCAGGTCCGCCTCGATGCGGTCGCGGAGGGCGGCGCCGCGGCGGGCCTCGGGAGCGGCCGCGTGGGCGGAGCGGGCGGGCTCGGGCAGGTCGGCGAGGGCGGGTCCGCGCCACAGGGCCAGGGCGGTGCGCAGGGTGTCGGCGGCGGCCGCGGGGTCGGCGGCGAGCTGGCGCCCGCCTTGGACGGCGAGCCGCGTGAACCGGTGCAGGTCGACGTCCTCGCGGGCGGCGGCGAGGCGGTAGCCGCCGGCGGGGTCGGCATGGACGGAGTCCCGGCCGCCGAGGGCTCGACGGAGGCGGGCGACGAGGGCCTGGAGGGCGGCGGGGGCGTCGTGGGGCGGGTCGTCGCCCCAGACCTCGTCGACGAGGTCGGGTACGGAGGCCCGGCCGCCGGCGCGGAGGGCCAGGGCGGCGAGGAGCGCGCGCAGGCGGGCGCCGCCGACGGGGAGGGGGGCGCCGGTCTCGTCGCGCGCCTCGGTGGCGCCAAGGATGAGGTACCGCACCGGCCAATTCTGCCTGGCCCCGGCGGGGGCGGCAGCGGATTTCGGGGTGGTCAGGAGATCGAGGTGTCTCCGTTGGCCTCCAGGAGGGTGCGCAGGGCCTGGGCGACCGTGGCGCAGGTGGCGGGGTCCAGCGGGGCGAGGAGTTCCGCGTAGTGGCTCAGGTGGTCCGCGAACAGCGCTTCGGTGATCACGAGGCTCTGCTCGGTCAGCCGGATGCGGACCGAGCGGCGGTCCTGACCGTCCCGGACCCGTTCGACCAGGCCTTTGGCCTCCATGCGGTCGATGCGGTTGGTGATCGCGCCGGAGGTCACCATGGCGGCCGGGATGAGGGCGCCCGCTGTCATGGCGTACGGGGGGCCTGACCGGCGGAGGGTGAAGAGGATGTCGACCTCGCCGACCTCGAGGTCGCGCTCGGCCGCGAAGGCCTTGAGCCGCTTCTCGATGATCCGGTTCATCCGCTGGACGCGGGCCAGTACCTCCACGGGCCACAGCCCGGCCGCAAGGTCGGGGCGTTCCTTCTCCCACTGGCCGACGATCAGGTCCACTGCGTCGCTCATCTCGCGTCCTCCTTCTCTTCCGTGTCCGCTCCGGCCGTCCTGCCCGCCGCCCTGAAGAATATCTCAACGTTGAGACACTTGACGTTGAGAAGACCGGGTGTTTTTATCTTAACGTTGAGATTCTGAAGCTTGAGATGGATGGAGCAGGCCCGCCATGACCACGACCACCGCCGCCCCTGCTGCCGCCGCACCCACCCGCAGCTCCAGCCCCGGGCCGGGCCCGGACCTCAGCCCCGGCCCCGGCCCCGGCCCCGACCCGAGCGCCGGCCCACATCCCAGCCCCAGCCCCGTCCGCGTCCCCGTCTTCTGGCTGGCCCTGCTGGCCACCCCCGTGGCCGCCGGCGCCAACGCCCCCGTACTGATCCTTCCCGACATGGCCCGCTCCCTCGGCGTGGCCACCTCCACCGCCGCCTGGCTCGTCGCCTCCTTCGCCTGGGCCATGGCCGTCGGTACGCCGCTACTGGCGGGACTGCTCCGCCGCCGGGGCCTGCGCCCGGCCCTGCGGCTGGGCAGCGCCCTCCTCCTGGGCGGCACCCTCCTCGTCGCCGCCTCCCCCTGGCTGCCGCTGACCCTCCTCGGCCGGGCCGCGCAGGCGGCGGGCGGCGCCGGCCTCGTGGCGGCCGCGATGAGCCTGGCCGGCTCGGCCCGCCGGATGGGCGTCATCAGCGCGGGCTTCGGGATGCTCGGCGCGACCGGCCCGCTCCTCGGCGCCCAGCTCTCGCACACCGTGTCGTGGCGGCTCTCGCTCTCCGTGTCGGTGATCGCGCTGCTGGCGGTGCCCGCGGTGAGCAGGTACGCGACGGCCCCGGCGCCCGGGCAGGGCAGGCTCGACGCCCGCGGCGCCGCCCTGCTGACCGTGCTGGCCACGGCCCTGGTCCTGCTTCCCCGGGCCCCGGCGGCCGCGCTGGGCTCCGCGGCCGTCGTCGCGGTGGCACTCGCCCTGCACGTACGGCGTCGCCCCGACGGCTTCGTGCCGCTCGCGCTCCTGCGCAAGCCCGTCTTCCTCGGCTCGGCGCTGCTCGCCCTGGCCCTGTCGGGCTCGTACTTCACCCTGCTGTTCGCGGTGCCGCGACTGCTCTCCGACCGGGCCGGATGGGACCGGGGCGCGGCCGGGGCCGGTCAGCTCGTGGCGCTGCTCACCGGATCGGCGCTGTCCTGGCTGCTGGCCGCGGCCTCCGCGCGGATGGGGCGCACAGCCGTACGTGCGGTCCTGGTCGGGGTCGGCACGACGGCCGCGGTGCTCGCGGCGTTCGCGGGCTGGGGGCCGCTGCTGCTGGCCGCCACGACGGGTGGTGTGTTCGCCGCCACCGGAGCCAACGCCGTCCTGTCGATGTACGCCGCCTCAGCGGCTCCCGACGCACAACGCCCCACGACCATCGGCCTGTTCACGCTCTGCTACCAGCTGGGCGGCGCCTTCGGTCCGGCCGTCGCGACCGCCCTGGTGCTCAGCGCCTGATCCGCGGCGGGTCCCCGGCGGTCCCCGGCGGATCCGCGGAGGCCCCCGGCAGATCCCCGGCGGAGCGCCGGGTCACGAGCCGCTGCGCAGCCGTCTGGGCCCCCCGGGTCCGAGCCGGGCGAGTGGCGCGTCCGACGGTGGCGCCGGGACCGCCCGGCGGCGGGCCGTGGAGGTGCCCGTCCAGCAGGTGCCGCGACGGGCCAGGAGGCGGTGCAGCCACAGTTCCATCGAGACGAGTTCCGCCAGCCCGTCGAGCGGGACCGGACGGCCGTCCGCCGCGTCGAGCAGGGCCCGTTGGACGACCCGGGCGTCGATCAGCCCGGCGTCCGCCAGCAGCGGCGAGGCGAAGAGGGACAGCAGCTCGGTCAGTGCCCCCCGCAGCCCCAGCCGGGTGGCCGTCTCGTTCGGGGCGTGGGCCGTGACGCCCCAGCCCGGCGGGAGTTCCCGTACACCGGCCGAGGACAGGACGCTGCGGAGGATCGCGGCCCGGGCCCCGGGCTGGACGCGCAGGGATTCGGGGAGGGCGCGGGCTGCCCGTACGACCTGGTTGTCCAGGAACGGGGCGTGCAGGCGCTGGCTGCGGACCTCCACGGCCTGCTCGAAGACCCGGTGGTCCGCGGCGTGGCGGGCGAGCAGCGCGCGGGCGCGGGCCTCCCCCGGCCGCAGTGACAGCGGGGGGCGGCCGGCGGCGGCCGTGAGGCGGATCGATACTTCCGCCAGTGCCTCACCCGTCAGCCAGCCCGCCGCCGGGCCCGGCCGGGACCAGGTCAGGGCGGCGAGGGAAGCGTCCACCGGACCGGAGACGTGCTCGTTGACCCCGCCCTCGCGGAGCCGGGCCGCGGCGGCTTCCATGCCCGCGCGGTACGACGTACGGGCAAGTCTGCGGGCCGCCGAGTAGACGGTGAGCGGCACCAGCAGGGACTCCCCGGATGCTCCGGAGGCGGAGGCCGAACGGGCCAGGGCCGCGACCGGGCGCAGCAGGTGGCGCCGCCGGCGGTCCATCAGGAGGTCGGCCATGCGGGCCGGGTGCGCGTCGAGGACCTGGCGGGCGCCGTGGCCGGTGAAGTGGTCGGCGCTGCCGGCGGCCAGCCGGCGCCGCTCGCGGGCGGCGAAGACCAGGGAGGGGCCGGGTTCGTCGGTGAGCGGGCCGTCGAGTTCGGCGTACGGGAGGGCCTCCTCGGCGGCGGCCACCACCACGTGGTGCAGGCGCGGGTCGGCCGCGATGGCCCGGGCCCGCTCCAGTTCGGGCTCGCGGCCCTGCGGGGTGGCCAGGTCGTTGAAGGTGACCGCCAGCAGCCGGGCCCCCGCGGGACTGGCCAGACTGCCCGGGGCTCCCGGCAGGCCGGCCGCCAGCAGGGCCAGGGTCGCGGAGGCGCTGCCGCCGGAGAGGTCGGCGCCCACGCCCGGCGCCGGGGCGCCGCGGGCCGCGCGCCGGTCGGCGGGGCCCATGCCGGGCACGGGGCCGGGATCGTACGGCGGCAACGTGTCGGGGGCATGCCGGGGCGCCGTGAGCCGGGCGCGCACGGCATCCACCAAAGCTTCCCGTACGCCCTCCACCGCGCGGTCGGCATCGGCCTCGGGCGCGGCCACCGCGAGCGAGGCGACCGCCTCGTAGCCGGTGATCTCGCGGGAGCCCTCGCGCAGGATGAGCGCGTGGCCGGGCGGGATGCGGCGGACCCCGGCGTACGGTGTGCCGTCGCCCAGTGCCTCCGGGCTGTCGGGGCAGGCCAGCAGGGCGGCGAGATGGCCGATGTCGAGCTGCGCTTCGATGAGGTCGGCGAGCGGCAGGGCAGCGGTGGCGTACGCCGTGCCGCTCGCCCAGGGCGTGTAGAAGACGGGGCGCGCGCCCGCGAGGTCACCGACGACGGTGATCCGGCGGCCGGCCTGGACGACGGCGGTGTAGCTGCCGGGCCACTGGGTGAGGTGGCGCAGGGCCCCGCCGCGGGCGGCGTAGAGCGCGCGGCGGAGTTCGGCGTCGGTCGCGCCGCAGCAGCCGAGTACGGCGAGCCGGGTGAAGGGGTCGGCCGGGTCGGCGGTGAGGGTGCGGATCTCGTCGGGGCGCCAGTCACCGACGGCCCAGAGGGGGTCGGGGTCTCCCCAGAGCAGCTGGGCGCCGACGGGTTGGACGGTGCGCTCGGCGTCCACACCGGGGTCGCCCGGATGGGCGGCGTCGGCGATGCCGCCGTGCAGGGGCGCGCCGTTCTCGCCGTAGCCACCATGGCTGTAACCGCCCTGGCCGGAGACGCCTTGCCCGGAGACGCGGCCGGCCGTGCCGAAGCTCGCGGCGATACTGCTCCAACCCACCAACCAGCGCACCGCCGCCTCCCCAGCCTGTGGGCACATGACCGGGGCACGGGCAGCACGGTCGGCGCGGAGGGCGCGGCCGGCGGGACCCCGGATGGCTCGGGTCCATGCTGCCACGGGACAGGCGTGCGAGAGGGTTAAAGGGGGCGCACATGCAAACGAACACGCCCCCGCCACGCGGTATTTGGCGTTCCGTTCCACCCGCCCCATAGGTCGCTTTCGGCCATTCTTCGGCCGTACTGAAAGCCGCTGGGGGCCGCCGGCCCCCGGTGCGCGGGCGCGGTCCGGGAGGCGGAATCCACCCCCCGGACCGTTCCGCCACCCGCGGGGATTGAGGTAGCGGCATCCCCCGGCCCGCCCGATCCGCGCAGCGGGCCGACCCACGCACCGCACATCGAATCGCCGGGCCCCCCGACCGGCCAGAGCGCACGGGCGGGCGCACGGCCACACGGACGGAGCACGCGATGACACGTGCGCCCCGGGTACGGGTCCGGACCGGACTGTGCAAACGGACAACAATCCCGCCATACGGAAGTCGGGGCCTTAACGCTTGGGAGGCGGGGAACTACGCTGGGTTTACGAAATGCCGGGCGCCTATGCCCCGGCGGCGTATGCGTTCCGCGTGTGACGAGGGGTGGCGCATGTCCAGGGAGCTCCGCGAGCCCAATGAGAAGCTCGGCGCCGTCCTCGCCCTCGCGGGCATCAGCAACGCCGGGCTGGCCCGGCGGGTCAACGACCTCGGCGCCCAGCGCGGCCTGACGCTCCGGTACGACAAGACGTCGGTGGCCAGGTGGGTGTCGAAGGGGATGGTGCCGCAGGGCGCCGCCCCGCACCTGATCGCGGCCGCCATCGGCGCGAAGCTGGGGCGGCCGGTACCACTGCACGAGATCGGGCTGGCGGACGCGGACCCCGCGCCCGAGGTCGGCCTGGCCTTCCCGCGCGACGTGGGCGCGGCTGTGCGGTCGGCCACCGACCTCTACCGGCTCGACCTGGCCGGCCGGCGCGGTGGTGGCGGGATCTGGCAGTCGCTCGCCGGTTCGTTCTCGGTGGCGGCGTACGCGACGCCCGCCTCGCGCTGGCTGATATCTCCCGCCGATGGTTCGGTGGCACGCGAGCCGACGGTCTCCCGCACATCGGTTCAGACCCCTTCGGTTCAGAGCCCCTCGCTCGGGACCGCCCCGGCTCAGACGCCCTCGGTTCAGGCACACTCGGTTCCGGCGTCGCCGGTTCAGGCGTCCCCGCTTCAGGACGTGCCACCGCGTGACGCAGCGGCGACAGGACCGGCGGCCGGCCCGGCACCACGCCCTGCGACCGGCCCGACGACAGGACCGGTGACAGGCGCGGCCGGCAGCCTGCCCGCTCCACCGTCCACGGTTGTGCCCGCCCAGCCCGTCCCCGAAACGCCGCGCGACCACGGCCAGCGCGTGGGCCACAGCGATGTGACGAAGCTGCGCGAGGCCGCCGAGGACGCCCGCCGCTGGGACTCCAAGTACGGCGGCGGCGACTGGCGTTCGTCGATGGTGCCCGAGTGCCTGCGGGTGGACGCGGCGCCCTTGCTGCTCGGCTCCTACACCGACGAGGTGGGCCGCGCGCTGTTCGGCGCGACCGCCGAACTGACCCGGCTCGCCGGGTGGATGGCCTTCGACACCGGCCAGCAGGAGGCGGCCCAGCGCTACTACATCCAGGCGCTGCGCCTCTCCCGCGCGGCCGCGGACGTCCCCCTCGGCGGTTACGTACTGGCCTCCATGTCCCTGCAGGCGACCTACCGGGACTTCCCGGACGAGGGAGTGGACCTCGCGCAGGCCGCCGTCGAGCGCAACCGGGGCCTGGCCACCGCCCGCACCATGAGCTTCTTCCGCCTCGTCGAGGCCCGGGCGCACGCGAAGGCGGGCGACTCGGCGGCCGCGGGAGCCGCGCTGCGGGCGGCCGAGGGCTGGCTCGAACGCGCCCGGGACGGCGATCCGGACCCGACCTGGCTCGGTTTCTACTCGTACGACCGTTTCGCGGCGGATGCGGCGGAATGCTACCGGGACCTCAAACTCCCCCGGCAGGTCCGGCGCTTCACCGAGCAGGCGCTCTCCCGGCCCACCGAGGAGTACGTACGGTCGCACGGGCTGCGCCTGGTGGTGAGCGCGGTCGCCGAGCTGGAGTCGGGCAACCTCGACGCGGCCTGCGCGGCGGGCACCCGGGCGGTGGAGGTGGCGGGCCGGATCTCCTCGGCGCGCACGACCGAATACGTACGGGACCTGCTGCACCGCCTGGAACCGTACGGGGACGAACCGCGCGTCGCGGAGCTGCGCGAGCGGGCCCGGCCGCTGCTGGTGGCGCCGGCGTAGGGCCTGTCCGGCCGCATTGTCGGTGGCGGGGTGCAGTATGCAGGGGTGGGAGGTGTCAGCGTGGGCGGTGGCGTGGACTGCGATGTGCTGGTGATCGGCGGCGGAATCGTCGGCCTGTCGACGGCGCACGCCCTGTCGCGCCTGGCCCCGGGTACCAGGGTGGTGGTCCTGGAGAAGGAGACCGGTCCGGCCCGGCACCAGACGGGCCGCAACAGCGGGGTGATCCACAGCGGGATCTACTACCGCCCCGGATCGCTCAAGGCGCGCTTCGCGGTGCGCGGCGCCGCCGAGATGGTCAAGTTCTGCGCGGAGCACGGGATCCCGCACGAGGTGACGGGCAAGCTGATCGTCGCCACCGAGCGCGAGGAGCTGCCGAGGCTGCACGCCCTGGTCCAGCGGGGCCGGGAGAACGGCATTCCGGTGCGCGAGCTGGGTCCGGCCCAGATCGCGGAGTACGAACCCGAGGTGCGGGGCCTGGCCGCGATCCACGTGGCCAGCACCGGCATCGTGGACTACGGCACGGTGACCGCCCAGCTGGCGGAGTCCTCGGGCGCGGAGATCGTCTACGGCGGCGCGGTGGACCTGATCTCACGGCGCCCCTCCGCCGTGGCGGTGCGCACGACCTCCGGTCTGGTGGTCCGGGCCCGGGTCCTGGTGAACTGCGCGGGCCTCCAGTGCGACCGGATCGCGCGCCTGGCCGGGGACGACCCGGGGATGCGGATCATCCCCTTCCGCGGCGAGTACTACGACCTGGCACGCCCCGAGCTGGTGCGCGGGCTGGTCTACCCGGTCCCCGACCCCGCCTTCCCCTTCCTGGGGGTCCACCTGACCCGGGGCGTCGGCGGTGGCGTCCACGTCGGCCCCAACGCCGTGCCCGCGCTGTCCCGCGAGGGCTACGCCCGGTCCACGGTCCGGCCGCGCGACATCGGCTCTGAGCTGGCCTGGCCGGGATCCTGGCGGATGGCCGCGCGGCACTGGCGGTACGGAGCGGGCGAGATCCACCGCTCGCTGTCGAAGGAGGCCTTCACCCGGGCGGTGCGGCGCCTGCTGCCGGGCGTCACCGCCGCCGACCTCCGGCCCGCTGCGGCCGGGGTCCGGGCGCAGGCCGTGCTGCGGGACGGGACGCTGGTGGACGACTTCCTGATCCGGGACGCCCCGCGGACGGTGCACGTCCTCAATGCCCCGTCCCCGGCCGCGACCGCTTCGCTCCCGATCGGGCGCGAGATCGCGACCCGCGTCCTCCACACGCTCCGCACGTCCTGACCCCTCCGGGCCCGGCGGCGCTGCGCGGAGCATCCCCGGGCACCGCCCCGACCCGCGCCTCACATACCGGCATCCCGCGGGCGCTGCGCGGAGCATCCCCCGGACGCTGCCCGAAGCCGTGCCTCACACCGGCGTCCCGCGGGCGCTGCGCGGAGCATCCCCCGGACGCTGCCCCCACCCGCGCCTCACACCGGCGTCCCGCGGGCGCTGCGCGGAGCACCCCCCGGACGCTGCCCGAAGCCGTGCCTCACACCGGCATCCCGCGGACGCTGCGCGGAGCACCCCCCGGACACTGCCCCCACCCGCGCCTCACACACCGGCGCGGCTCGAAGAGCTGGGGCTCCGCCCAGGACCCCGCGCCTCCGAAGCCAGCGAGGCCGGATCGGGCCCCCCGCCAGGGGCCCGGCCCCCGTCGTAGAATCAGCGCATTGTGTCTGAGTCCCTGAACCCCCAGTCGCCCAGCCTCCCGGACGCCGCGCCGGAGGCGAACTCGTACGTGCCTCCCAAGTGGCGGACCGAGCCCCGGTTCCCCGACGGGCCCTCGCCGGACCCGGCCGGCTCGCACCACGAGCGGCGCATCCGGAGCTTCCAGCCCCGGCGCAGCCGGGTCACCACCGGCCAGGGCGAAGCCCTGAAGCGTCTGTGGGGCACCTGGGGCCTGGACATCGACGGCCACGAGGTCATCGACCTCAAGGCCCTCTTCGACGGTCTCCCCGTGGTCCTGGAGATCGGCTTCGGCATGGGCGAGGCCACTGCCCAGATGGCCGCCGCCGATCCCACCACCGGCATCCTCGCCGCCGACGTGCACACCCCCGGCCAGGGCAACCTCCTCGCCCTCGCCGAGCGGGGCGGCCTCACCAACGTCCGCGTGGCCAACGGTGACGCGATCATCCTGCTCCGCGAGATGCTGCCGCCCGCCTCCCTTGCGGGGATCCGCGTGTACTTCCCGGACCCGTGGCCCAAGGCCCGCCACCACAAGCGCCGGCTGATCCAGCCCGAGTTCCTCACCCTGGCCGCCACCCGCCTGGCGCCCGGGGCCGTGCTGCACTGCGCGACCGACTGGGAGCAGTACGCCGAGCAGATGCTCGAAGTCCTCACCGCGCACCCGGACTTCGAGAACACCCAGCCCGACGGCGGTTACTCCCCGCGCCCCGGCTTCCGCCCGCTCACCCGCTTCGAGGGCCAGGGCCTCGACAAGGGCCACGTCGTACACGACTTGCTCTTCCGTCGCACGGAGAACTGACAACGTCACTCCACGTGTCAGGCCGGCTCGGTAGGGTCATCATGTGTTCCGAGCGCTACGCCTTCAGCTCGCCCGGCTCGCACGCCCGTCGGGCACGGTCCGCATGTGCGTGCTCGTCGTCCTGCTCGCCGGCACGGGGATCGCGATCCTCGAACTCGTACGGGAACAGACGGGCACCACTGGCTTCTTCGTAGGTCTCGGCCTGGCCCTGCTGCCGGTGGCGCCCCTCATGGCGGCCTTCCGGTGGCTCGGCCGGGCCGCGCCCGCGCCCTGGGTCCAGATGCTGTTCTGCTTCGGCTGGGGAGCCTGCACGGCCGCGCTGATCGCCATACTGGCCAACAGTTTCGCCACCCAGTGGATAGCCGCGGCCACGGCCGACCCCGCCGACGCCGACACCATCGGCTCGGTCGCCATCGCCCCGGTGGTGGAGGAGAGCGCCAAGGCCGCGGCTCTGCTCCTCGTCTTCGTCTTCCGCAGACGGCACTTCACCGGACCCGCCGACGGCTTCGTGGTGGCCGGCTTCACCGCCACCGGCTTCGCCTTCACCGAGAACATCCTCTACCTCGGCAACGCCTTCGGGGAGGACGTGGCGGAGGGCACGGGCGTCCTGGATTCGGTGACGGCGGCGACCTTCTTCGTCCGGATAGTGCTCTCGCCGTTCGCGCATCCGCTCTTCACCGTGCTCACCGGGCTCGGCTTCGGCGCGGCCGCGGTCAGCGCCCGCCGGATACGCAGGATCGGTTTGCCACTCCTCGGCCTGGCGCTCGCCATGACCATGCACGCGCTGTGGAACAGCGCCTCCCAGTGGGGGGAGTACGGGTTCTACGCGGTCTACGGCTGCGTGATGGTCCCGGCGTTCGGCCTGCTCCTGTGGCTCGCGGTCCGGATAAGGCGACGCCGTCTGCGGGCCGTCGCCGGGGAGCTCGCGGTGTACGCCGCCGCCGGCTGGCTCGGCCGGGCCGAGGTCCCCGCCCTGGCTTCGATGCCGGCCCGGTCACTGGCCCGCAGCCTGGCCCGGCGCAGCGGGGGCCGGGCCGCCGGGCGGGCGGTCGCCCTGTACGAGGCGGACGCCGCTGCCCTGGCGCTGCTACGGAACCGGGCGCGCCGGGGCGGCCCGGTGCGCGAACCGGATTTCGCCGGCCGGGAACGGGAGTTGCTGCACAGCCTCTGGCAGCGCCGGGCGACGGCGGGCCCCGCGCTGGCCCGCGCGGCGGTCATGGAGGAGCTTCTTCCCCCGTGGTTCGACCCCCTGGCCCGCGGGCCGGGCCCCGGCGTCGCAGCCGCGGACGCGCCGGCCGGCGTACCGGCGCCCAGGCCGTCTAGACGTCCAGACCCTTGGAGGTCAGCCACGCCAGCGGGTCGGTCGTCGAACCGCCCTTGCGTACTTCCAGGTGGAGATGGGGTCCGGTGACGTTGCCCGTGGCACCGACGCGGCCGATGGTCTCGCCGGGCGCGACCGTGCCGGAGGTCACCGACATCGAGGAGAGGTGGCAGTACCAGACCTCCGTACCGTCCTCCAGCTGCAGCACGATCCGGTAGCCGTACGCCCCGGACCAGCCGGCCGAGGTGATCTTCCCGGTGGCCACGGCCTTGGCCGGGGTTCCGGTGGGAGCGGCGAAGTCGAGACCGGTGTGGTGGCCGGAGGACCACATGGAGCCGGAATCCCCGTAGTGCGAGGTGAGGGTGTAGGCGGAGGTGGGCAGGGAGTAGCTCCCGGCCGTCGCGGCGGCGCGCTCCTGCTCGGCCTTGGCCTCGGCGGCCTTGCGGGCCTCCTCGGCCTCGTGCGCCGCCTTCGCCTCGGCCTGCGCCGCGGCCTCCTCGGCCGCCTGGCGCGCGGCCTCCACCTTGGCCTTGGCCTCCTGGGCGGCGGTCTCCCGGGCGACCCGCTCGGCCTCCGCCCGGGCCTGCGCCGCCGCGGCGGCGTGCTGGGAATCGGCCTGCTGGAGGATGCGGTTGCGCAGCAACTCGCCCGCGTCGGACTGCCGGTCGGACTGCTGCGGAACGATCCCGGTCTTCGCGGCCGCCCCGGCCACCTCCCCGGAGCCGCCGTCCGCGTGCCGGACGCCGTCCCCGGTGATCCCGTCGCCGGAGCCGCCGGGCATCAGATCGGGCAGGTCGGGCAACGACGGCAGGGATATCGCGACTTGAGGACGGTCCTGCGCGGTGGCAATGCCGCTCGCGCCGACCGCCGCGATGACGCCTACGCCCAGCACGGTGGAGCTGCGCGCGAGTCCCCCGCGCTGCTTGGCCACCCGGTGCTTGCCGCGTACCGGACGGACCGAATCCTCGGTGGGATTCCACTCGCCCCAGGCACCCGCGGTGGGCGGCTCCTGGATCTCTGTGCCTTCAGGGGCAGGCAAGTTGGAGGCCACCTGGGCACACTCCTCATTGACGCGCACGCGCACGGCGCCGTCTCTTGCGACGGCTGGGACGACCGCGCTGCGTTATCGAAAGGTAATAGACGCGGGGGAGTGATTCCAAGCTGTTGCGATTGATCGTTCACACCAATCGGCCACTCCCTGACGGGTCTTGGCCACGCCTTTTCAGTCGATAAGTGGACCAACTCGGGCAAAAATCAAGCGACTCCCCCACCTCTCCGGCCACACACCGGGCATGACGGACCGTCAATCTCCTTGCGGAGAGCATCCTTTCGATCACACACGGTTACGCATCGTGATCACGGCGTACCACAGGCACGGTCCGCCGCCGATCCGGCTCCCCCTGCCCCGGCCGGCCCACCGCGAGCAGCGCCATGTCGTCCGTCGCCGCGCCCCCGGTATGCCGGCGCACGTCGTCGCTGAGCGCGCCGAGCAGCGCCTCCGGCCCTGGGAAGACCCGCCCGCGCAACCGGTCCGCCGGATCGTAGAAGGCCCCCGCCCGGTCCCGGGCCTCGGTGAGCCCGTCGGTGTACAGCAGCAGGG
Organism: Streptomyces sp. NPDC048269; assembly: GCF_040652395.1. Lineage (NCBI taxonomy): Bacteria > Bacillati > Actinomycetota > Actinomycetes > Kitasatosporales > Streptomycetaceae > Streptomyces > Streptomyces sp. NPDC048269. Next base: position 401,948 of record NZ_JBEZLW010000001.1, on the reverse strand, counting down.
TGGTGCCGGCCGGGAAGGCCCACTCCTCGGCCCGGTCCGGCAGGCCGCCCAGCTCGCCCAGGCCGAGCGGCAGGGCGGGCTCCCCCGGGGCCAGCACCGTCACCGCCCCGTCCGCGTACAGCAGCAGCGGCTCGGGGTGGCCCCGGTTGAGCAGCCGCAGCGCTCCCGCGCCCGGCGGGATCTCCCCGAGCACGCACGTCGTGAACCCCTCCACCACGTCCAGGCTGTCGCGCCGGGTCCCCTCCCGGGCCAGGGCCCGCTCCAGCCGCTGCGCCAGAGCCTCCAGCGTCGGCTCGGTCTCCGCCGCCTCCCGGAACGCCCCGAGGACCACCGCCACGGCCTCCACCGCCCCCAGCCCCTTGCCCCGTACGTCGCCCACCGCCAGCCGCACTCCGTACGGGGTCTCCTGGACGGCGTACAGGTCACCGCCGATGAAGGCGTCGGCCTGCGCGGCCTCGTACCGGGCGGCGACGTGCAGGCCCCCGATCCGTTCGGCGGGCGTGGGCAGCACCGCCCGCTGCGCGGCCTCGGCGATCCCGCGCGCGGAGGCGAGCTGCCTGCCGCTGCGCCGCACCACCCGGTTGATCAGGAGCGCCAGCCCGGAGACGGTCAGGACGGTGGCCAGCTCGGTCAGCGCCTCGACCTTCCAGCTGGTGCCGTTGTAGATGTGCAGCAGGATGACGGCGAGCGAGGCCAGCGCACCGGTCGCTGCCGTGGCGCGGAGGGTGAACAGCGGGGCGGCGATCAGCGGGGCCGCGGAGAAGAAGGGGGAACCGGTGAAGCTGGGCGGGGTCAGCACGTCGAAGACCAGGCCGAGGGCGATCAGTGCGCCCGGCAGCGCCCGGACCACGTGCCGGGCCACAGCGCTCCCGGCACCGTTGACGCCGTTGCCGTTGCCGACGCCCACCACAGTGCCTTCCTGCCGCCCGGTCGCTCGCACGGGTGCGGGCCCGCCACCGCCTCGCCCCTCAAGGCTGTCGGCACGGGTGCCCGCGGGCTACCCGGCGACGGCCGAGCGGGTGACGAAGCGTGAGGTGCCGGTCCGGGACACCGGAACACAAGGACACCGGGACACGACGAAGGCCCGGCTCCCCAAAGGGAACCGGGCCTTCGTACTGAGTAGCGGGGGCAGGATTTGAACCTACGACCTCTGGGTTATGAGCCCAGCGAGCTACCGAGCTGCTCCACCCCGCGTCGGTAAACCCAACTCTACGCCATCCGGGGGGAGGCCTTCGCCAATTGACCGCCGACACACCCCCACGGCCCACATCGCCACAGGTCAGAGCCCTGAAACCGAGCTTCCAACAGGGCCGGAACCAGCCCGGGACCGGGGTGTGCCGGCGAAGATCATCTCTGTTGCACGCCGGTGACACTTCGGGGATGGTTCCGGGATCGGATCCGGGCGATGATTCACCTGTCGCCAAGGCCAGGGGGGAAAACGCACCGGCCGGGCGACACCAACCACACCAACGGCTCGGCGCTCTGCCGATGCCCCTGTGATTCCTGGGGGGAGTCCACCATGTCCGTTCGCACCGCAGCCGCCATCGCAGTCGTCGCCGGCGTTGTCACCACTCTGCTGCCGCTCTCGGCCACCGCCGCGTCCGCCGCACCCGCCACCGACGACCACCGCGTGCTGCGTACGGAGATGGGCACTCCCGTCCCCAACGGCCCGCTGACCCGCGGCGGCGTCACCGAGACCTTCGACCTCACGGTGAAGAACCCCACCGGCAAGGCCGTCACGTACAAGCCGTGGATGCTCCTGGACCCGACCGGCGCGAGCCCGCTGCAGAGCGACGACGTCGTCTTCAAGGTCGACGCGGTGGACGCCCCGGCGACCAAGTCCCAGGTCGGCCAGCAGGACGGCGAGTGGCAGGGCCTGTTCTACCCGGCGGCCTCCGGTTCTGAGGGCATGAGCGGCTTCGACATCCCCGCGAACGGCAAGATGACCTGGAAGGTCACCCTCGGTCTCGGTGCGAACTACCCGACCAACAACGGCGACTTCAACTTCAGGGCCTCCAGCTACAACGCCTCGGTGGACCCCTCCGCCGTGGCCTCCCGCGTGTTCAAGGTCGACCCGCAGATCAAGACGGGCGCGCTGAAGACCTCGTTCAAGCAGGGCTCCTCCGACATGGGCGGCCAGGAACAGCGCGCGTACTACGACCTGAACTACCAGGCCACCGGCGACGGCTCGTTCGCCACCGGCCTGTCGAGCACCCTGAGCCTGACGCACCCGGGCACGGAGAAGGCCGACTTCCGGCTGCAGGCCATGATCGACGGACGCTGGCAGGACCTGACGGCCAAGGACAGCCGCTACCAGCTGCCCGAGATCCCCAAGGGCTTCGGCGCGGCCTCCGGCATCCGCACCCTGCCGCTGCGGGTCAGCCTGGGCAAGAACACCCAGCTCAAGAAGAAGACCACCATCACGATGGAGGTCGAGGTCTCGCTGAGCAAGGGCAACACGGTCCCGTTCACCGGCGGTTACGTGAAGTTCCCGCTGGTCCCGATCGTGGAGACGGAGCCCACCCCGACCCCGTCCACCACGCCCGGCAAGACCCCGTCCACCACCACGGTGCAGCCGGCCTCGGCCACCTCCTCGGCCGCCGTCGCCGCGGGCAACACCAACGTGACCACCACGGGTTCGGCCACCGGCTCCCTCGCCGACACCGGCGCCAACTCGGGCACCGGCCTGTACGCCGGCCTCGCCGCCGCCCTGGTCGCCCTCGGCGCGGCCGCCGCCTGGCTCGGCGCCCGCCGCCGCCGCGGCCTGTCCGCCTGAACCGGCACCCGCACAGCGAAGCGCCCCACCCGATGACTTCGGGTGGGGCGCTTCGTCGTACGGGCCGCAGGGGTTGCTCCCCCGGCCCCGAGCGGTAGGCCATGTCGGACTCGAACCGACAACCAACGGATTAAAAGTCCGCTGCTCTGCCAATTGAGCTAATGGCCCTCCACGTGCTCACCCCAGAGCATAGCCGGACCGCGCCCGTCAGCCGATCGGGTATCGGTTGACCGGCCTGTCGGAGTCGACAGCGCGCCCACGCCCGTGGCCGGTACGAGCGCCGCGACGCCCGGGGGACCACGCGACAGGGCCCCCACGACCGTGTCGTGGGGGCCCTGTCAGGGGTTCAGCTCAGGCTGGGATCAGCCGTTGCGCTTCCAGCGCGGCTTGTCGTCGCGGCGGCCGCCGAAGGAGCCGGTGGAGCCGGTGGAACCGGAGCCGGAGGGGCGGTGGTCGTCACGGCGGCCGTACGGGCGGTCGCCGGCGCCGCCGGAGCGGAAGCCACCGGACGGACGGTCGTCACGACGGTCGCGGTTGAACGGACGGTCGCCGCCACCGGAGCGGAAGCCACCCGACGGACGGTCGTCACGGTTGAAGCCACCGGACGGGCGGTCGTCACGGCGGAAGCCGCCACGGTCACCACCACGGTCATCGCGGTTGAAGCCACCCGAGGGGCGGTCGTCGCGACGGAAGCCACCACCGGACGGACGGTCGCCACCGGAGCGGAAGCCACCCGACG